>NZ_JAUSUK010000003.1:2500-5492 GCF_030813515.1 Rhodopseudomonas julia
CGGAGTTTACGGGCAGATCTCGTGTGACACTGGTCTTTCCGATCCGTCCGTCCGCCTCATCAGCGGATGGTGGATCGACAGCCCGCCTTGGCGCCTCCTGACCGGGGTGCTGCTCTCAGGCTTCTTCCCTTTTGGGGAAGGGGTGAGGCGGGCATTGATAATGAGAGCGATCAAGTGCCTTAAGGGCGTTCGGTGGATGCCTTGGCATGCGCAGGCGATGAAGGACGTGGTACGCTGCGATAAGCCGTGGAGAGCTGCGAACAAGCTTTGACCCGCGGATTTCCGAATGGGGGAACCCACCGCTTCGGCGGTATCGTCATCTGAATACATAGGGTGACGAAGCGAACCCGGGGAACTGAAACATCTCAGTACCCGGAGGAAAGGACATCAAACGAGACTCCGTTAGTAGTGGCGAGCGAACGCGGACCAGGCCAGTGGCGATGGTGAGCCAAACAGAACCGTCTGGAAAGTCGGGCCATAGCGGGTGACAGCCCCGTATGTGTAATGCGATCCATCGTCCTTGAGTAAGGCGGGACACGTGAAATCCTGTCTGAACATGGGGGGACCACCCTCCAAGCCTAAGTACTCGCGCATGACCGATAGTGAACCAGTACCGTGAGGGAAAGGTGAAAAGCACCCCGACGAGGGGAGTGAAATAGTTCCTGAAACTGGACGCCTACAAACAGTCGGAGCCCGCAAGGGTGACGGCGTACCTTTTGTATAATGGGTCAGCGACTTAGTCTAACGAGCGAGCTTAAGCCGGTAGGTGTAGGCGCAGCGAAAGCGAGTCTGAATAGGGCGATAGTTCGTTGGATTAGACCCGAAACCGGGTGATCTAGCCATGGCCAGGCTGAAGGCAAGGTAACACTTGCTGGAGGGCCGAACCCACGTCTGTTGAAAAAGACGGGGATGAGCTGTGGCTAGGGGTGAAAGGCCAATCAAACTCGGAAATAGCTGGTTCTCCGCGAAATCTATTTAGGTAGAGCGTCGGATGAATACTCCCGGGGGTAGAGCACTGGATGGGCTAGGGGGACTCACCGTCTTACCAAACCTAACCAAACTCCGAATACCGGGAAGTACTATCCGGCAGACACACGGCGGGTGCTAACGTCCGTCGTGGAGAGGGAAACAACCCTGACCACCAGCTAAGGTCCCCAAGTCATGGCTAAGTGGGAAAGGATGTGAGGACCCCAAAACAACCAGGATGTTGGCTTAGAAGCAGCCATCATTTAAAGAAAGCGTAACAGCTCACTGGTCTAAATAAGGGTCCTTGCGCCGAAAATGTAACGGGGCTTAAGCCATGCACCGAAGCTGTGGGTGCGTTCCATTCTACGGATTGGGATGCGCGGTAGCGGAGCGTTCCGTAAGCTGATGAAGGGAGACCCGCGAGGGCTCCTGGAGGTATCGGAAGTGCGAATGCTGACATGAGTAACGACAAACAGTGTGAGAGACACTGTCGCCGAAAGTCCAAGGGTTCCTGCGCAATGCTAATCAGCGCAGGGTTAGCCGGCCCCTAAGGCGAGGCCGAAAGGCGTAGTCGATGGGAATGCAGTTAATATTCTGCAGCCTGGAGGTAGTGACGAATGCCGTAAGTTGTCTGTTCTTATCGGATTGAACAGGCCGCGATGGTGTTCCGGGAAATAGCTCCTCCATTATAGACCGTACCCGAAACCGACACAGGTGGACTGGTAGAGTATACCAAGGCGCTTGAGAGAACGATGCTGAAGGAACTCGGCAAATTGCTCCCGTAAGTTCGCGAGAAGGGAGCCCGGTTCGTGGGCAACCATGGGCCGGGGGCACAGACCAGGGGGTGGCGACTGTTTAGCAAAAACACAGGGCTCTGCGAAGCCGCAAGGCGACGTATAGGGTCTGACGCCTGCCCGGTGCCGGAAGGTTAAGAGGAGAGGTGCAAGCCTTGAATCGAAGCCCCGGTAAACGGCGGCCGTAACTATAACGGTCCTAAGGTAGCGAAATTCCTTGTCGGGTAAGTTCCGACCTGCACGAATGGCGTAACGACTTCCCCGCTGTCTCCAGCATCGACTCAGTGAAATTGAACTCCCCGTGAAGATGCGGGGTTCCTGCGGTCAGACGGAAAGACCCCGTGCACCTTTACTACAACTTCACACTGGCAGTTGTGTCGTCATGTGTAGGATAGGTGGTAGGCTTTGAAGCTCAGGCGCCAGCCTGGGTGGAGCCGCAAGATGAAATACCACCCTTGAAGTCATGATTGTCTAACCGCGATCCGTTATCCGGATCCGAGACAGTGTGTGGTGGGTAGTTTGACTGGGGCGGTCGCCTCCCAAATGGTAACGGAGGCGCGCGATGGTGGGCTCAGAGCGGTCGGAAATCGCTCGTTGAGTGCAATGGCATAAGCCTGCCTGACTGCGAGACTGACAAGTCGAGCAGAGACGAAAGTCGGTCATAGTGATCCGGTGGTCCCGAGTGGAAGGGCCATCGCTCAACGGATAAAAGGTACGCCGGGGATAACAGGCTGATGACCCCCAAGAGTCCATATCGACGGGGTTGTTTGGCACCTCGATGTCGGCTCATCACATCCTGGGGCTGGAGCAGGTCCCAAGGGTTTGGCTGTTCGCCAATTAAAGTGGTACGTGAGCTGGGTTCAGAACGTCGCGAGACAGTTCGGTCCCTATCTGCCGTGGGTGTCGGAGAATTGAGAGGATCTGTCCCTAGTACGAGAGGACCGGGATGGACGCACCTCTGGTGGACCTGTTGTGGCGCCAGCCGCATTGCAGGGTAGCTATGTGCGGAAGGGATAACCGCTGAAGGCATCTAAGCGGGAAGCCTACCTCAAAACGAGTTCTCCCTCGAGAGCCGTGGAAGACCACCACGTTGATAGGCCGGGTGTGGAAGCGCAGCAATGTGCGAAGCTTACCGGTACTAATCGCTCGATCGGCTTGATCGTTCTCATTAATCAATGCCCGCCTGATAACTCAGGCTTGAATACCAGTGTCACATGAGCCTCCGGGCAGCA
>NZ_JAUSUK010000004.1 GCF_030813515.1 Rhodopseudomonas julia
CGTTGCCGCCGCCGCCCGACATGGTGTCGGCGTCGTCGGTGCCTGCGAGCGTGTCGTCTTCCTCGCCGCCCGTGGTGCCGCCGCCGATGTCGCCACCATCGCCACCGCCGCCGGTCGGAGCAACATAGTAGATCTCGCCGTCGGTATTCGTTCTAAATGCTCCCGGCAGGTTATCCTGAACATCGATGGTGACCGTGTCGGCGCCGTCGACGATGACAAGCTCATCGCCGTTATAGGTCACCTTTGTGCCGGAGCTGGCGCCGTCAAGGACGAGAAGGTCACCTGCGCCGAAGTCGGTGATTATATCGCCATCCAGGGTTATTCTGCTGCCAAAGAAGACGTCCCCACCTGCGCCACCGCTAAGTGTATCCTCCTCTGCACCTCCTCCAAGGGTGTCGGCGCCGGCGCCACCATCGATCGAAACCTGTCCCTTTGTGGTGGGTGCAGCCACGATCACGTCGGCCCCGGCAGTGCCTCTCATCAACAACGTCTCTTGTGTCACGTTGTCGATGGTTCCGTGGACACCGTCATTCGCAAAGTCGGTGATCTCGACATTGGTGACCTTGAGCGCTGGGCCCCCAATTTCCTTCCCGGGCTCACCGGCTCGAATGCCCGTCGAAGTTCCGTCGATCGAACCGTTTTCGATGACGACCTCGCCCTCATAACGTGCCGGTGCCGGCCCGTAGCTTCCGTCGTCTCGCGCCTTGATGGAAATGGCGGCCCCGAACTCGTGGTAATCGGTGCCGCTCGTGCCTTCCGAGGTTCCAACATCGGTAAATTTGAAGTCCGAAATTTTGATGTCGGAGTAGGTTCCGTTCTTCAGATTGATGTCGATACCAGTGCCGAACCCTCCGAGATGCGAGGGGTTGCCGTCGAAAGCCGGGCCGCGTCCGAGAACACCCACATGGTCCATCGTGATATTGGTGATGGCGGAATCCGACAACGCCTCGACATAGATGCCCTTCTCACTGAGGTGCGAGAAGTCGACTTGATCGATCGTCACATCCGTCGCGGTGCCGATATCGGTCTTCGTCGGGTCTGTCGTCTTTGCGAAGTAGATGCCGATATGGCCATCGCTGATTGATCCTCCGACGATGTCCACATTGTCGATGGTGGCTTCTGTGCCTTTGCGGATGCCGTTGCCAACGGCCGAGATGTCGACATCCTGAATCAGAAGATCCGATGCGCCGTTGGCTAGTTCGATACCTGTATAAAAATCGTGGATTTCAACGTTCTGAATCGTCGCTCCACTCGCCTGGACGGTGATCCCTGCGCCGCTTGTACCAGCGTAAGATTTCGTTTCCGCAAAGAATTCCTCTAAGGAGTCGTCTGGGGCGATATCATTGTCTTCGTGGAATGTCCCTTCAATGACAACCCCGTCTTCGGCGCCGGCCAGAGTGATGTCTTTATTGATAACGACGTTCTCTGTGTAAGTGCCTTTTTGGACGAGTATCGTATCGCCGTCTTCGGCGGCGTCGATCGCTGATTGGATGGTGGCGTATTCGCTGTCCGCATCCACGACGAGCGTATTGGACTTCTCGCCTTCACCGTCGGTCAGGACGATGTTGTCGTAGAGGTAAGATGTATCGTCGCCCGTGTTCGAGCTGTTGAGGATGAAGGTCTTCAGGCCGGTGCTGCCGTCCCATGTCGGTCCTGGGTCTGTGAAACCTTCGACGCCGTCGATCGACCAATGGTACCCGACACCTTCTTCAAAGGTGAGCTGAACCGTAACCCAGCCATCGCCATCAGGATCGATCCCCTCGGGTATCCCGATCCATTGCCAGGACCCGACCGTGTCGTCGGCGCTTTGTGCGAAAAACGCCCGGAAACCGGCTTCGGCCTGCTTGCTCTCGTCGCCGCCCTTGCCGGCATCAGCGTCGACATATTCGAAACAGGGATAGGCGGTGATGTCGCCGTCGTCGTTCTCCATCACACCCCAGATGCCGGTGCGTTGGGCAATCGCGTTCTCGTCTGTATCTTTGTCTCCGACCCAATTGGGATCGATGTAGAAGTCGTAGCTGAGAGTGCTCCCATCTCCAGCGCCCCAGGATGAGCTGCCGGTGTCGCCGTCGGCGAGGTATTTCATCCCCTGATAGTGGTAGAAATCGTTCTGGCTGCCGTCTTCTTTGATGTTCACTTCCAGGCGGTTGTCGCCATTTTTATGGATCTCAAAATTGTCCACGGGCGAGCGATCGACGACCCAGTGGGGGCCGTCGAGCTTTCCAATCGCGGCGTCAGCATCATCATCGAAAGTGAGGTTGAAGACCTCTTTGGGTTGATCGAACTCGATCTTCTCGATGCCGGTCAGGAGCGTCGTGTCCGTCCCGTTGCTGAGTTCGATCCCGTTCTCGGTGCTGGTGATTGTGTAATCTTGTTGTGGGCCGGAAGCGCGGATGATGTCGTAACCATCCCCGCCTGAGATCGTGTCCTGTCCGGACGAGAACCTGAACTCGTCGTCCCCCGATCCTCCATTGAGAGTATCGCTGCCGCTTGTTCCTACGAACGCTGCCATTGTCGTCATCCCCCATACTCAACGCTCTAGGGATTCGCCTGACTGGCCGTCGGGAAAATCCCTAACGAAGGGTTAATGGTAAGCATGGGGTTTGAATTAATGGCAATGCGAGTTTGAGCTATAAAGTTAATGCAAACAGAGCTGCGATCGCACAGTGGTTGGAGCGAGTCCGCAGAAAGCCAAGATTGTTGCAGTGCCAGATAGTGAAGACGACGTTTTCTTGCGACGTTCTGCTGCAGGGGATCTCGACGTCTATCTATTAAGAAAAACGTGTCGTATCTAAATAAGATCAGAGGAGGTGGTCAGCATGCTGGTGAGGCGCCAAGAACATGGGTCCCGTCCGACAGGCTGCAAATTGCAGAGCACGGGCGGGTAGCTAATCCCTCCAGGCCGGACGCAAAAAAAGGCCGGCCGCTTTGGGCGACCGGCCGGGGGATTGGGGCGGCAGGCGGCCGCCCCGGCGATGTCACAAAACCTCAGAAGACGAAGTCGGCG
>NZ_JAUSUK010000005.1 GCF_030813515.1 Rhodopseudomonas julia
CTCGTCAGGCTCATAACCTGAAGGTCAGAGGTTCAAATCCTCTCCCCGCAACCATCTCTATACAGATACTCAAAAGCCCCGCTCCCGCGGGGCTTCTTGCGTTTGGGGGCTACCCTAACCTCCCGTTGACAGATCGCCCAGATGCCAGATCAGCGGAAGTCTCCGTCTGTTGGGAGGGGCGGGAGGCGACGGCACTATTTAAGGCTGCTTACGGTCGCATATGTGTTATTTAAGTAATATCTTGATTGCTTAAATAAGGCCGCGCTGCCAGGATGCGCCATGACCGATTCCGACCCTGATTTGCGCCTCGGCCGATATGTCGCAACGCCTGTCGGGGGCGAAAACGTCCGCGCCTTCGTTCCGCCGCCTCTGCCGCCGACGCCGCCGGTCGACGTCCTGGCTCTTCTCGATCGCCTGAGTCTCGCCGAGCGCGCGCTCGGGCGGCTGGATGGGATCACCATGCTGCTGCCGCGCCAGGAGCTCTTTCTCTATATGTATGTGCGCAAGGAGGCGGTGCTCTCATCGCAGATCGAGGGGACGCAATCCACACTGAGCGATCTCCTGCGCTTCGAGACCGAAGCTCGCGCGGGAGAGCCGATCGACGAGATCCGCGAAGTTTCGAACTACGTCGATGCGATGATGTACGGGCTGGAACGGCTCGCCGACCTTCCCTTGTCGTTGCGCCTCATCCGCGAGATGCATGGCCGGCTTTTGAAAAGCGGCCGCGGCGGCACGAAGGACCCGGGCGAATTCCGCCGCTCGCAGAACTGGATCGGAGGCTCGCGCCCCGGGAACGCGCTCTACGTCCCGCCGCCCGTCACCGAACTCGATGCCTGCCTCGAGGCGCTGGAGCATTTCATCCACGAAGACGAATCGCGCTTGCCGGCTCTGATCAAGGCCGGACTGCTGCATGTCCAGTTTGAGACGATCCACCCGTTTCTCGACGGCAACGGTCGCATTGGCCGCCTTTTGGTGACGCTGTATCTTTGCGTCAACGGGGTGCTGCGCAAGCCGCTGCTCTATCTCAGCCTCTACCTGAAGACGCATCGCGGCGACTATTACCGCCTGCTTCAGGAGGTGCGCGAGCATGGCGCCTGGGAGGCCTGGCTCGACTTCTTCCTCGCGGGCGTTGCCGAAACGGCGAACCAGGCTTTCGAGGCAGCCACCCGGATCGTCGACCTTTTCAAGGAAGACCGCGAGCGAATCACGAACGAAAGCGACCGCGCCGGCTCGGCGCTGCGCATCCACGAGCTTTTTCAGCAGAACCCGTTTTTGAGCTCCAACCAGCTCGTCGAGAAAACCGGCTTGTCCGCGCCGACAGTCAATGCGGCCCTGGCCGAACTGGAGAAGATGGGCATCGTTGAGGAAATCACTGGGCGCAAGCGGGGGCGGGTGTTCAGCTACCAGCGCTATCTTGCCATCCTGAGCGAGGGAACGGATCCCTTGCCCGCCGGCAGTTGAACGGTTTTGCCGCAATAGCTCACTGCCCCTCGGCGCAGAACGGCTTCGGCTGAAGAGCCTGCAGGGGAAGTCTCGGGGACCTGACAGACGCGTCCGCGACATTTCCGCCTAAAGAGCGAGAGAGACCTGGGAAGGTCTGAGGCCGGTGTTCGACACGTCCGACGCCATGGCGTCGCGCCATCTCGGTCGCCGGTTGGCGAAACGCGAGAGATGGCCGCAAGCGATTCCTGCCGCAGGCGCGTCATGATTTGCGTGGCGCTCACTCTCGTCCGGCCGTCCGAGCGAGCCGGCGTGTCGTTTTTGCCAGGGATCTTCGCTGGTCACACGAAAGGGAATGGCGTTTTGCCGCCCGTTGCGGAACGCGCGAACAGCGCACGCCGCGGCGATCCCCGAATCGGTCGCGAGCATGAGGCGAAAGCTCTCACCGCGCGGACGGCGGCCGATCGGCTGAAGGCGATCGCCGGCATCCATCAGAGCGGCAAAGTGACCGTCGACGGTGAGAGTACGCAAAAGGTCGTCGTGTCGTTTCCGTCAGCCGATCTCCACGAGGAGGGACGCGCCGTCGCCGCGAATAACCCCGGTCGTCGCTCTCCAAAGAGCCGCTTGCGCCGGACCCGTCCTTGCGGGACCCTCCCCGGAACGTCGAATACCGGGAGTTGGGTCATGGAGATATTCGCGGGCGGATGCCTGTGCGGGGAGGTGCGTTTCGTCGCGACGGGCCGGCCCTACCGCGTCGGCCTCTGCCATTGCCTCGATTGCCGCAAGCATCACGGGGCGCTGTTTCACGCCTCGGCGATCTTTCCTGACAATGCGGTGACAGTCACCGGCGCGCCCACCGATTATCGCGGGCGATATTTCTGCGCGCGCTGCGGCTCGTCAGTGTTTGCGCGCAGCGGCGACGAGGTGGAGGTCCATCTGGGCGCGCTCGATCAGCCGGACCAATTCGCGCCGACCTATGAAAGCTGGACCGTGCGGCGGGAATCCTGGCTCCCGGCGTTTCCGGTGCGCCATCACTATGCAAACGACCGCGACCCCAATGGCCGTTTCGAGGATTGAGCTGGGCTGGGAGCCGGCCTGGGGAAAAGCGAAATCGCGGAAAACCGGGGCCCAAGGGGCGGTGTGTTGAATTTCGAAATGAGTCTGTTGACAGGTCGGGGCGGTCTGAATATATACCGCAACACCGGCGGCGGGGAGCACTGCTCTTCGGAGCTTGATGCTTCATCGCTGGTTTCCAT